>NZ_CP049912.1 GCF_011305995.1 Diaphorobacter sp. HDW4A
TGCGCGCCTTCGTTGCACGGGGCCTGCTGGAGAGCAGTGACGCCAAAGACATGCAGGGCTACAAACACAGCGGCTTCTCGGTCGACGCCGGTGTCTGCATCGAAGCCCACGACCGCGCTGCGCTGGAGCGTCTGCTGCGCTATTGCGCCCGTCCACCCTTTGCCATGGAGCGCCTGCGCAAGGCCGGCAGCGAGTTGATCTACCGCTGCGGCAAGCAGCACAGCGAACCCCGCAGCGACTTCTACGCTGACAGACGCGGTGCCAAGGCAGACGAGCTGCACCTCACACCGCTGGAACTCATCGACCGCATTGCCGCCCTGGTACCCCCGCCACGTACCCACCGGCACCGCTACTTCGGGGTGCTGGCGCCCAATTCGCCGCTACGGGATGTGGTGACGGCGATGGCGCAAGCCCCGGCGCAGGTGGCTGCGGTGCCAGCCGAGCCAGCCACCACGGGCAACTGCTCACAAAGCCCCGCGCAGCATGGCCATGCCGGTGCAACTGCATCCAGGACCACACCCAGACCTGAGCCACCCCCACCACCCAAACGGCCAGCGCACTACCTCTGGGCGGTGCTGATTGCGCGCATCTACGAGGTGTTTCCGCTCTTGTGCCCGATCTGCGGCGGGCAGATGCGCATCATCGCCTTTATCACGCACAGCGCCGAAATCCGGCACATCCTGGACCACATCGGGGCAGATTCCGAGCCACCGCACATCGCGTCAGCACGTGGGCCGCCACTGTGGGATGAACTCGATGCGCAATCGGGTGAGGGCAGCCAAGTCGAGCCAGATTGGGACGCGGCAGCACAACCGGCACCGGACTTCGAGTTGGACCAGCGCATCAGTTGGTGACCCCCAGTGAAGCGGCGGTATCCATCGCTGCGGGGCGCAGCTTCGCGCGCGCCAGCCCCAATGCATACTGCCTCCCAATCTCTCGCCATGGAGCGGCAAGCGAGCGCTCAACCTGCCTTGGCCGAACGTGTTTCGAGGCACAAAACTCGTGCCATACTTGGCCTCATGCGGTTGAATTTCCTATCCGCTGGCCAGTTGGCAGGCCGACCAGCGCTTCGGATTGCGCCAGGATTTCGCCCAGCAAGCGCGCGGCACCACCAAGGCCATCACCCCGACTGAATGGAAATGGCTGCAAGCCCATGTGCCGCTGGAAGCGCTGGGCATCGCCCGCTTCGCGCCGCTGTTGTGGCTGGGCGGCTCGCTCACTCTGAATACGCCCGGGGGCTGCATCGATGTGGCGGCTGCCGGCCTGTGCGGCCTGCCCACGCGCCTGTTTGGCGCGCCGGCTAGGGTGCGGGCGCCCCGCCGCTACTGGCTGATCGAGAACCGTGCAAGCTTCGAGCGCCAGGCACTGGCGGCCGCGCCCGGCACTTGCGTGGTCTGGCTGCCCGGCCAGCCGCCGCAGAGCTGGCGGGAGGCGATGCAGTGGCTGCTACAGCAAGCCCCCGCACCAGCCGATGTGAGCTGCGACCCTGACCCCGCGGGCGTGGCCATCGCGCTGGCCGCAGGTGCGCTGTGGCATGCGGTGGGCCTGCCTTGGCAGGCCCACCGCATGCAGCCGCAAGACTGGGGCGCGGCCCCGCGCCTCCCGCTGAGCGCACACGACCATGCCTGGCTGCAGCGCCTGCAGGCCGACCCCGGCCTGCCAGCCACGCTGCGCACCCTGTGCACCGCGTTGCAAACCCAAGGCCACAAAGCTGAGCAGGAATTCTGGCTGTAGCGCATCCGGCGCCGCACCGCACAGCGGCCGGTACCGCCAGTCAACGCAGTCCCACGACAGGGCATCGGGACAACTCATCGTCCCCCTGGCAGGCCAGACCTACAGCTCACGGCAACTACCTATTCTCAGACCGCGCGCGGGCCGCCTACAGTCCACACAGCGTGCGCGGTCCGCAGCCCCGCGCCTCTGAGAAAAGGAACTTGCGTGAACCAGGAGGCCACGGGCCGCCGCGGCCTTGCCCAGCGGACGCTGGATGCACTCATCACGACCGATCCCCATCAGCGCATCCGCCTGGCCATGGCGGGGTTGTCGGCGCTGCTGATGCTGGGCTGCATCGGGGCGATGCACCTGGTGGCCGCCGCAGGCCTGACCGATCCCGTGCCGGTGTACTGGTGGACCCTGGCGTGCGGCGCGGGCATCACCACGGTGTTCGTGCTCATCCGCAGCGGCGCCAGCCGGCGCTTTGCCGACCCGTCGCTCACGCTGTTCCAGATCGTCTATGCGATTGCCTGCAACGCGGCGGCCTATGTGATCGCCGGCCCCGCGCGCGGCATTGCGCCGCCCATTCTCGCGGTCATCATGATGTCGGGTAATTCCAGTAGCCTTGTGGCGCCACCTTGGCAACGAGCTTGGCATTGCAGCACCAGAAGTCGCCTCGCTGAGAGCCATGTATGAACGCGGGCGCACGCTATTCGATCACCAACAAGTAGCCTGCACGGTCCTTGGATTCCAGTGGATGAGCGAGCACCAGCGCCGCTCACTGGTACGTGAACTGCGCGACGAAGTGGCGCGCTGCGCCGACCGCGATCAGCTACTCGTGCGGGCGCGTCAATGGCTGTACAAGAACAAGCTGGTGATCGTGCACGAGCGGGCAATTCGGACACTGATTGCGGCGGCACTTGCCCAGCTTGAAGTTGAAACAGGCACCGCCATCGCCGCCAGCGTTGATCCAGCAACACTTGATCGCTGGCGAGCCTCAGTTTCAGAGCTGCGCCCAGATGGACAAACCCAGCAGAGTTGGCTATGGGCTGCACCGGCGAAACACTCAACCCGCCAAATCAGCGAGGTACTGGAGCGCATCGACCTGCTTTACACGCTGGACGTTCATAAGCACCTGGCAGACATCCCCGATCTCATCTTGCGCCGCTACGCGCGCCGACTTGTCTCCAGGCCGCCCTCAGCCGGAGCCAAGATCAAAGAGCCAGCGCGCACCGTGGAGGTCGCATGCTTTCTTCGGTATTGCCTGTTCACCACCACAGACCAGTTGATCCTTATGGTGCAGCGCCGGATCGCCGATCTGTGGCGTCAGGCTGCCGCCGATGTCCCCGCTACCGTCAATTGGGCCGCAATGTACAAAACGCTGCTCGGCGAACTTGTTGCCTTGAGCGCGCAAGGTGCGGTGCCAGATGCTGAGTTGCGTGCCCGTCTTGAAGCCTTGATCACCGAAACCCAGAAACGCAAACCACCGAGCAGGGCCTCCCTGGTCCGCGAGGGATTGATTGATGGAATTCGCCCCGTGCGGTCGTTGCTCGTCGCCATTGCAAAGCTGCCCTGGCAGGCCACCGGCGAGCATCCTGCCATCGAGTACCTTGCCAAGCTGCAAGCTTTATATCTCAAAGGATCCAGAAAGCTGCCAGTTGAAGTGGTGGCACCAAGTCTGGGAATGATCTGGCAGGTTTCGATCTCCAGCCCAGACCGGGAACGGGCGTTTCAGGCGTTGGAGGTGGCCACCCTGTTTGCCCTGCGCCGCGCGGTGCGCAATGGCTCGGTCTGGATTGAGCACAGCCTGAGCTTTCGGGGTCGTGCGCGCTTGTTCTTCACGGACGAGCGTTGGCAGGCAGAGTCCAAGAAACACTATGCCCGTCTATCGTTACCCAGCAAGGCTGCCACTTTCTTGAAGCCTTTGCTGGCCAGAGTAACTGCCGGTGTCGATGCGGTGGCCGCTGCAGCCCGCAGTGGCGTACTGCGCGTGGATGATGAACTCCATTTGTCGCCATTGCCCGCAGAGGACGAAGACCCAGAAGTGACCAAGCTGCGCGCGGCTTTGGATCACCGCATCGGTGAGGTTCAATTGCCGGAAGTGATTCTGGCCGTTGACGCCCAGGTGCGCTTTAGCTGGATCATGCTCGGACGTGAGCCGCGCTCTACCGACGAGCTGCTGATGGTCTATGCCGGCATCATGGCCCACGGCACCAGTCTGACTGCGGTCGAATGCGCGCGCATGATTCCGCAATTGTCTGCCACCAGCATTCGCCAGGCCATGCGCTGGGCGCGGGACGAACGGCGTCTGAGCCAGGCCTGCCAGGCTGTGCTGGAATTCATGCAGCGACACCCGATTGCCGCCACCTGGGGGCGGTCCGATTTGGCATCTTCTGACATGATGAGCATGGAGACCACCAAACGGGTGTGGCAAGCCCGGCTTGATCCTCGGCGCAACACACCTTCCATTGGAATCTACTCCCATGTAAAAGACCGGTGGGGCATCTTCCATGCGCAGCCCTTTGTGCTCAATGAGCGCCAGGCGGGCGTGGCCATTGAAGGTGTCATCCGCCAAGAAAAGCTGGAGACCAGCCAGCTTGCTGTGGATACCCATGGCTACACCGACTTTGCCATGTCACATGCCCGTTTGCTTGGTTTTGATCTTTGCCCGCGGTTGAAGGAACTCAAACAGCGCCACCTCTTTGTGCCACGCGGCACCAAAGTGCCCGCAGAAATCGCTGCGGTGTGCGAAGCCAATGTCGACGTCGCTTTGATCGAAAAGCATTGGGATAGTCTGGTGCACCTGGCAGCCTCGGTCATGAGCGGACATGCCAGTGCGGTGGCAGCTCTTGCGCGGTTCGGTTCTGCCGCCCAGGGCGATCCAATCTATGAGGCTGGCGTGCAATTGGGGCGGTTGCTGCGTACGGCGTTTTTGGCTGACTACTTTGTCAAGGACGCTTTCAGGAACGAGTTGCGCCGGGTGCTCAATCGGGGCGAGGCTGTTAACGCCCTCAAGCGCGCCATTTATACCGGCCGGATCAGCCCGGCGCAGGCCAAACGTGTCGATGAAATGCAGGCTGTGGCCGATGCGTTGAGCCTGATGGCCAACATCGTGATGGCGTGGAATACCTCACAGATGCAGGCGGTCCTGGATCGCTGGTCGAACCGCCGCCAGGTCATTCCACCGGAACTGATCGGGAAGATTGCGCCCACCAGGCTGGAGAGCATCAACTTGCGGGGTGTGTTTCGCTTCCCGGTTGACCGCTATGCTGACCAAATCCTGCCTTCGCGGCCAAATGCATCGATAACTGGCACCAATGGATGAAACCGACCACGGTTTGACGCCACGAATCGCAGATTTGAAAGTGAACAGGAAAGTCAATGAAATCAACGATCTACCAACACCACCTCCGCGCCAGTGCTAGCTTTTCGTACCGTCACTTATTGCACTGAAAACGAGGAGACCCCTGCATGCGCTGCAGCGCGTCGGCGGCCTCCAGGCGGTTCAGCACTGCCTGGCGCACCTGCAGGCCGGGCGTGGCCTCCAGCATGCGCACCAGCTGGCGCGACAGGGGCGAGGCGCCGTCCTCGTTCCACACGGCGATGGGCAGGCGCTGCGGCTGGCCGGCGGAGAAGATCCAGCACATCAGCGCCATGGCCAGCAGCGGTACCCAGCTGACCATGGCCCAGTCGCGCGGGCGCGAGCGCAACAGGCGCCATTCGCGCCGCAGGCTGGCCGCGAAAGGGCTCACCGCCGGTCCTCGACGATCACGCTCATGCCCGGGCGGGCGCCTTCGATGGGCGAGGCCGGGCGGGCGCGCACCTCGAAGGTGCGGGCGTCGAAGCCCTGGCTGCCGCGCGTGGCGCGCCATGTGGCGAAGTCGGGCAGCACGCCCAAAAAGTACACCTCGAACTCGGCCGTGCGCCCGTCCAGCGCCGGCAGGCGGCCGCTGAAGCGCGAGCCCTTGGCGAAGCGCCCGAGCTGGTCCTCGCGCACGTTCAGCACCAGCCACTGGTCCTGCAGGTCGACCACGGTGACCAGGGCCACGCCCTGGGGCGACAGCTCGCCCTCGCGGGCCAGCACCTTGGCCACCTCGCCGCCCACTGGGCTGCGCAGCTGGGTCTCGGCCTGCGCCGCCTCGACCTCGGCGACGGCGCCGGCAGCGCGGCGGGTCTGGGCCTCGGCGGCGGCCTTGTCCTCGCCGCGCGCGCCGCGGGCGGCCATGTCGTACTGGGCGCGGGCGGCCTGGGCCTGGGCGGCGGCGGCGCGGGCATTGGTCTGCGCCTCGTCGCGCTTTTGCGCCGCCACCAGGCCCTGCGCGTACAGGCCCTCCACGCGCTGCCAAGATGTTTGCGCCAGGTCGGCGGCGGCCTGGGCGCGCTGCCAGGCCAGGCGCGCCATCTGCACCTCTTCGGGGCGGGCGCCGCTCTCGGCCTTGTCGGCTTGCGCCCGGGCAGCGTCGCGCGCGGCCTCGGCCTGGGCCATCTTGGCGCGCACCTCGGGGCTGTCCAGCTCGACCAGTAGCGCACCGGGCTGGATGCGCTGGCCCTCCTGCACAAGCACGCGGGCGATGCGGGCCGTGACCTTGCCGGCCACGTCGGTCTCGCGCGCCTCCATCTGGCCCTGGAAGTACGGCGTGGGCGGCTGCGCTGCGCGCCAGAAGCCCCAGGCGACGAAGGCCAGCAGCGCCAGGCCGGCAAGCGCCAGCGCCCATGGCGGCCGCGGGCGCTGGCTCGGCGGGGGTGCGATGGCGGGAGCGGGCGGGTTCTCGGGTGCGGTCATGGTGTGCTCGGGGTGATCTGGATGTCGGCCTGCGCCATGTAGCGCTCGAACTCGCCCGCCTGGCCGGTACTCTCCAGCAGCGCGGCCAGGGCCTGCACATACTGGTGGGCGGTCTGGGCGCGCTCGGTCTGCACGCGCGCCAGGTTCAGCTCGGCGTCGATCAGCTCCAACGCCGTGCCAGTGCCCCCGCGCAGCGCGGCGGCGCGCAGGCGCAGCAACTCGCGCGCCAGCTCTTCCTGCGCCTGCTGCGCCAGGTATTGGGTGCGCGCCTGGTCCACGGCCAGCCAGTTCTTCTCGACCAGCAGGGCGATGTCGGCCAGGGCCTGCTGCTCGGTCAGCTCGGCCTGCTCGATCTTGCGCTGCGCCGAGGCGGCCAGGCGGTCGCGGTCCACGCTGTCCCACAGGGTGTAGCGCACGGCCAGGCCGGCGGCCCAGTTGGGCTTGCCGCCGCCACTGTTGATCTCGCGCATGCCGAAGCCCAGCACCTGCGGGCGGCGCAGCGCCTCCTGCGCATCCAGCAGCGCGCCGGCCTGGCGGCGCTTGGCCTGCACCTTGGCCAGGCCGGGATGGCCCTGGCGGGCGGCGTCGATGAAGGTGTCCAGCGGCGGCAGCGGGCGGCTGTCCACGAACAGCGCGCTGGTGGGCTGCACCGGGGCGCCGGCCTTCAGCGTGCTCGCCAGCGCCGTGGCGGCCAGGCGCGCGTCGTCCCGCGCCTTGCGCGCCTGCTGCTCGGCATCGGCCAGGGCGGCCCGGGCCTGCAGGCGCTCCAGCTCGGAGATGACGCCAGCGCGCAGCATGCCGTCGGCCGCGTCGGCGTGCTCGCGCACCCCCGCCAGGGCGCGCTCGCGCAGCTGGGCCGCGCGCGCCGCCAGCTGCGCGCCGAAGTAGCGCTGGGCCAGCAGCGCCTGCTGGCTCAGGGTGGCAGCGCTGGCGTCGGCCTCGGCCTCCTCGGCCATGGCGTCCAGTTCGCCGCGCACGGCATCACCCAGGCCGCCGATGTACAGGGGCCACAGCAGCGAGAAGTTGGCCGAGGCGCGGTGCCCCTGGCGCTGCAGGCTCAGGCTGGAGGGCAGCTGCGGCACCTGCCCCACGGCGCCGGCCAGCGGCGGCGGCAGCAGGCCGATGGCGTCCGACAGCGCCTGGCGCGCCGGATCCAGGCTGATGTCGGCGTTGGCCGAAGAGCGCAGCGCGGTGCCGGTGACGGCCACCGACGGCCCGCCCAGCCCCTGCATGGCCTCGCGGCGCAGGCGGGCGCTTTCCACCTCGCGCGCGGCGGCCGCCAGCCGGTCGGAGCGGGTGAGCAGCAGCTGCTCGGCCTGCGCGTAGCTCAGGGGCTCGGCCGCAGGCCCAGGGCCAGCAGCGCCGCCGAAGCATGTAGGAGTGTGTTCTTCACGGTGGTCGCGCCGGGTAGTATAGGAGTGGACGGGGCGAGAACACCGCATTGTGCATAAAGCCGCATGCTGCCGGCCCGCCAGCGGCGTTACATACAAAAACAGCCTCCATCCCTTGATGGACAAGCGCTGGCAGCTATTCAATCAGGAGCATGCGCGCAGCGAATAAAATGCCCCGCATCCTCCAATCCACTGCCCGCGAACGGCATCCCACGGGATGCCGTTCTTCATTGCCATGAGCGACGACACCCTCCTCTCCCAGCCCGGCCTGAACAGCCTGTCCAAGTCCTTCGAGCCCGCGCCGCTGGAGGCGCACTGGGGGCCGCTGTGGGAGCAGCGCGGCTACGGCCGCGCCGGCGTGCGCGGCACCGGCCAGGCCGATGCCGGCCAGCCCTCCTTCGCCATCCAGCTGCCGCCGCCCAACGTGACGGGCACGCTGCACATGGGCCACGCGTTCAACCAAACCATCATGGACAGCCTGACGCGCTACCACCGCATGCTGGGCCACAACACCGTCTGGGTGCCGGGCACGGACCACGCCGGCATCGCCACGCAGATCGTGGTGGAGCGCCAGCTGCAGGGCCAGGGCACCAGCCGCCACGACCTGGGACGCGAGCTACAACCCACGCCACCCCGAACGCACGCTGCTCTACCAAACGGTAGCCGAGCACCACGAGACCTGGCTAGAGTTGGCCAGCGCGGGTCAGTTCGACGGCCAGGGCGACCACCACACCCCCAAGCCCTTCGTGCGCAAAGCGTTTGCCAAGTATCTTGAGTGCGGCATCTTTGCCCATGGCTTTGCCCGCGCTCGCTGCGGCGACTGTGGGCACGACTACTTTGTAGCCTTCTCCTGCAAAGGCCGGGGAGTCTGCCCCTCGTGCACCAGCCCGTCCGCATGGATGGAAAAGACTGGTAGCGCTTTCGGCTGGCCCTTCTTCTTGCCTTGCGTTTCGGTTGGCTTGAGGTCGTCCCAAACGCCTTGCACGGTTTTGTTCAGTTCGTCGATGAAGCGTTCCGGCATGGTTTTCAAGAGTTCGGCAGTGATTGCGTTCGCGTCCTCAAATTGCTTCCTTGCTTCGGCTTCTTTCTCCCGTCGCTTTTGGCGTTCTTTTTCGTACTCGTCGAACGTTTTTCTGTGTCTTGCCTGTGCTTCCGCTTCTGCTTTTTCGGCTTGCCGTTGTGCTTCCTCTTTGTCTTTCTGTCGGCGTGCTTCTCCTTCTGCTGTGAGGGCCGGTTTCACCAGTTCGCCCGATTTGGCCTCGATGGTGATCGAAAGCGGTTCGCCGCGATGGTCTACCAGATCGAACGGCAGACCATCAGCATCGAAGGCGGTTAGGTAGAGATTGGCCCCATAGACCTTGTGCCCCGGCCTCACAGCTTCGTATTTTTCTGCTGCTGCGTGCAGTGCTTCCGCTAGGCGTTCTGCCGTGATTTCTCCTTTGATCTTGATTCTCATGGCAACCTCCATCCGTAGGTGCCATCCGATGCGGGCTTGACGTAGCACACGCCTTTTTCGACGTACCACCCTGGCCTATCGCACTTCGCCAAGCTGGCGAGGCTTCCGGTTTGCGCGAAACGGTAGGCCAAGCGCCCCTCTGGCGTGTTGGCCCATGCCGCCGCCGCTTTCTCGTCCTTGGCTTCGGTGTATCCCGCGCCGTATCCGGCCTGATAGCCCGAATCCTTGCCGCTGCTGTGCATGTACCAGCCGAACAGGCCGACGCACAGGAAGGCCACGGCGATGCAGCCCGCCGCCCACTGCCACATCTGCTTTGCTGATGTGTTGTGCGCGACCTCTTGCGCTGCTGCTGCTACCGCTTGCGCCAAATCCGCCTTGGCTGCTTCCGCTGATGCTTTCACGGTTGCATCCGCCGTTACCTTGAAATTGACCAAGGTATCTTTGGCTGCTTGTGCTATCGCTTGCGGGAACTTCTCATACTGGCCTTGGTAGTGTTGCAAGGCCATGAGCACCAGCCACAGCGCATCATTGTTTTTCAGGCCGAGTGCATCCCGAACCCGGTAAAGACTTTGCCGCTCCGCGTCACTGGGTTGCCTGCCGAGCAGCTTTGCAAAGCTGTCGTCAAGGTCACTCATGGACTACGGCCTCCAATACCTTTTTAACCTCATTGCGCCACCGGGTAAGCTCCGCACGGTTGCCAATGGGCAGTTCCTTGAGTGCTATCGCAATGCTCATGCGCTTGCTGTAAATGTCATCGCTCACACGGTCGGCCAAGTCCGGGAATGTCACCGACTTCCCGCCGCGTTCCTCTACCGCCGTGCGCAGCTTGGAGCCGTTGTAAAGCTCGAATTTTTTTTCTTCTCCGAAGTGTCCATTGCGCACCACGTGAACGGCCGAGTTCGGGATTGCATCCATGTATTCCTTGAGCAGTTCGAGGCTATCCCGTTGACGGTTAATCACCCACAGCGTGACCAGCTTGCGCTTGAGTTCCGCAAGCGTGCTATTCAGTGTTTCACCGTAGGTGCTCACACCCTTGTTATTCCGCGCTGCCGTGTTGATGACCACGACGCTATCCGGTTTGCTATCGCACAAGTTCACTAGCTGAATCCATCCGTCCGCCTCATCCAGATTGATAAGCTCCGTTTCCGTGCTTTCCTTATAGGCTTTCCATACGTCCGGGTTAGAGGTGTCAGACTCAATCAGCAATACGCTTTCGCCGCGCTCTTGCAGGTAATCAACCGTTGCCATCGTGACAAGCGACTTGCCAACGCCGCCCTTGCTGCCACCGATCAGGTAAATGCTTTTCGCCATGTTGCTTACTCCTTAAATGTCGTCGCTGTCAGGTTTCGGGGTGAATGTCGCCTTTGATGTATCCGCAGGCTTCTTGACGGCGGGGCGGCGCGGGGGTGTGTCTCCCGGTGCTTGCACCGGGGCTTTTTTCGCTAGCTTTGCTCTCTGCAAGTAGCTCTTGAGCGTTGGGGTTGCGATGCTCAGACCTTCGCCGCGCAGCGTCTCTGAAATCTGGTCAAGCGTGTATCCACGCTTTTGCAAAGCCGCGATCTCTTTGGAAAGGATGCGCACGGCCTCTTGCTTGCTGTGCTCCTGCTTCTTCTTCTCTACTGGAGGCATCTCCCGCAGCTTTGCAGCGATAGCCTCTAGCTGTTCTGTTGTGTACTTCATCGTGCTAACTCCTTTGCTCACTGGTTACGGAGTTGACAGCATAGCGCCATTTGTGCTTGTTGCAAAGTGCGTCCCGTGCACCTAAACTGCTGATACGATAGTAAAGCGGTTGAGCTAACAGGATGCGGATTGTCATACACATGGCTACGCCATGTTCCTGCCAATCCCCGCCTGCCCATTCGGCGCTTCGCTTCTCACGGTCTGGCTCATCCTGCAAGGGGCGCGCCCCTTGACCCCGGACAGTGCGGCGCTTTCGCTTCTTACTGTCCAAGACACACCCCGCCCCCGCCGCCCCGGCGAGAAGGAGACACGATGCCATTTGAAACGCAAGGGCCGGAACCGCTAGACGCCGTTATCAACGTGCGGCTGACCGCAGCGGAGAAGGCCCGTCTGAAAGAGGATGCCGACCTTGCCGGGTTGAGCATGTCGGAGCTTGTCCGCCGCCGTTACTTCGGCAGGCCGATCATTGCCAACGCCGACGCCGTGATGCTCAAAGAGCTACGCCGCATCGGCGGCTTGCTTAAACACATTCACAACGAAAGCGGAGGCGTTTACAGCAAGGAAACAGCCGGAGCGCTGCTGGCAGTGAAAGCCTACATCGAGAGGTTGAGCCGTGATCGTTAAGAAGGTGCCGAACTCAAAAACCAAGCACAAGACGGGGAGCATCCGCGACTTGGCCGACTACATCCGCGAGCCGCACAACCAGAACCCGGATGAAAAGGTGCCGTACGCCAACGGGCGCGGTTTCCTCTGTGACGGCCACGCCGCACAGCGTGAAGAAATGGTAGCCCTTGCCGCTGAATCCGTGCGCAGCAAGAACCCGGTCAATCACTACATCATGAGTTGGCGAGAGGGCGAGCAGCCCAGCCCGGAGCAGGTGGAAGAAGCAGTAAGCATCTTCATGGAAGAACTCGGATGGAAAGACCACCAGGCCATCTACGGCTTGCACAAAGATACGGACAATATCCATCTGCACATCGCCATCAACCGTGTGCATCCTGAAAAGCTCAAGATTGTCGAGATTAACCGGGGCTTTGATATCGAAATGGCGCACAAGGCCATTGCCCGGATTGAGCACGCGCAAGGCTGGCAGCGTGAGCAAAACGGGCGCTATCAGGTGTTGGAGAACGGGGAGCTAGGCCGAGCGCCATACGACCCGGAAAAGCCACGCCAGCCCGACCAGAAGAAGCGGGACATGGAGAACCGCACCGGGGAGAAGTCAGCCCACCGTATCGCCATCGAGGACGGTGCAGCCATCATCAAGCAGGCGCAAAGCTGGGAGCAGTTGCACCGCGAGTTAGCAGCCAAGGGGATGCGCTACGAGAAAACCGGCAGCGGGGCAACCGTGTTTGTCGGGGATGTTGGCGTGAAGGCCAGCGACGTAGACCGCAACGCAAGCCTTGCCAAGATGCAGAAGCGTCTAGGCGAGTATCAGCCCGCGCCGCAGCATCAGCAGGTAGCGCAGCGCGAGCCGGAGCCTATCAAGCCAGACGTGCCGGGCTGGAAGGACTACATCACCGGGCGCAAGGCTCATTACGCCGCAAAGAACGCGGCCAAGCTGGCGCTGGACAAGCAGCAGGAGCAGGAGCGCAAGCAACTGGCCGAGCAGCAGAAGGCCCGCCGCGATGAACTCATGCGCGGCAACTGGAAAGGCAAGGGCGAAGTGCTCAACGCCATGCGCAGCGTGATTGCCGCCGAGCAGGCCGCAGAGAAAGCCGCTTTGAAAGAGAAACACCAGAAGCAGCGTGAGCAGTGGCGGCAGCAGTTCCGCCCCTATCCCGACCTGGAGCAGTGGCAGCGGATGCAGAAAAGCCCGGAGCTTGCCGAGCAGTGGCGGCACCGGGCCAGTGAACCGCAGCGCATCGAGGGCGACCGCAGCGAGCCGCCGACGGTGCGAGACATCCGCGCCTATGTGCCGGAAATCGTCGGTCAGCAGGTGCACTACAGCCGCAAGGACGAAGCGGGGAGGGGCGGGGGTGTGTCTTTCGTGGACAAGGGCAAGAGCATCGACATTCACGACTGGCGCAACCGGGACAGCACGCTTGCCGCCTTGCAGCTATCGGCGCAGAAGTGGGGCAGCTTCACCGTGACAGGGTGCGACGAATACAAGACCATGTGCGTGAAGTTAGCAGCAGAGCACGGCTTCAAGATCACGAATCCTGAGCTTCAGGAGAGCATCCAGCGGGAGCGGCAGCGGATACAGCAGGAGAGGGCGCAAGCGATGAAATCGGAGCAGCTAAAGCAGTTCGAGCGGTACGCGGAAGCGGTAGGCGCGGAGCGTTACCGGGTGACAAGCATCAAGATGCGCGAGGACGGCGGCAAGCAAACCTTCATCCTCGACAAAAAGGACGGCATCACGCGGGGTTTCACGCCGCAGGAGATTGAGCAGCGCACGCCGGAGATGCAGCGCCTACAGCGCAGGGGCGAAAACCTCTACTACACGCCGCTATCGGACAAGAAGCATCACATCCTGATCGACGACATGAGCCGGGAGAAGCTGGAGCGGCTTATCAAGGACGGCTACCAGCCCGCCGCCGTGCTGGAATCCAGCCCCGGCAACTATCAGGCCATCATCACCGTGCCGAAGCTGGGGACGGTCCATGACAAGGACGTGGGCAACCGGCTGAGCGATGCCCTGAACCGCGAATACGGCGACCCGAAGCTATCGGGCGCTATCCATCCGCACCGCGCACCCGGCTACGAGAACCGCAAGCCCAAGCACCAGCGGGAGGACGGCAGCTATCCCGAGGTGCGCTTGCTCAAGGCCGAGCGCCGCGAGTGCGTCAAGGCGCTGGCTCTGTCCAGCCAGATCGACGCCGAGTATCAGCGGCAAGCCGCCTTGAAGGCGCAGCAGCCCGAGCGCAGCAAGGCCAAGCCCGCCTTGGAGCTTGCAGCGGCCAGCGGCAGCGCGATCGACGCCTATCAGCGGCATTACCGCGACGTGCTCAAGCGGCAGCGGGGCGGCGAGGTGGATTTGTCCCGCGTGGATTCCATGATTGCCGTGCGGATGCGCGTTACCGGCCACGATCAAGCCGCCATCGAGGGCGCTATCCGCCAGTGCGCCCCGGCCACCCGGCAGAAGGACGAGGGGCGCGACTGGAACGACTACGCGCAGCGCACCGCCCGCTATGCCTACAGCGCCGCAGGCGACCGGCAAGCCGCCGAGCTTGGGAAGTACCGCCAGCAGTGGGAGAAGCTGGAAGGGCGCGAGCCTGTACGCCAGCAGGAGCAGGCCAAGGCGCAGAAGATCGAGCGCGACAACTCACCCGGCATGAGTCGATAAGACTTGATGTAACTACAAAAAGACGCTACAATAAGAACACAATGGAACTTGAATGGGACGCCGATAAAGCGGCACGAAACCTGAAAAAGCACGGCGTTTCCTTCGAGGATGCCGAGCTTGTTTTTTACGACTCCGGGCGGGTTGAAGCCTACGACGGACGCGAGGACTACGGGGAAGATCGTTGGGCAACGATTGGGCTTGCCTACTCGGCTGTCCTGTATGTGGTCTACACCGTCCGACACGAGGAAACCATCCGCCTTATCTCTGCGAGGAAAGCAAATGCCGACGAAAGAAAGCAATATCGTGAAGCGAACTCTTGACCTCAAGAAGCCGCCACAGTTGAGCGCCGAGCAGAAGGCGCGACTGGATGCCGTGGCCTCGATGCCGGATGAGCAGATCGACTATAGCGATGCACCCTATCTGCCTGATGCTGTCTGGATGAAGGCAGCGGAGCAATTGCCCCACACCAAGAAGCAAATCACGCTGCGCATTGATGCCGAAGTGTTGGAGTTCTTCAAGCACACCGGCAAGCGTTATCAGTCGCGCATGAATGCTGTTTTGCGCTCCTACGTTGAGGCGCACAAGGCGCACGCGAAATGAGCGGCGACGACAAGCAGCTTGAGCTTGAAGCCCTCGCCGCCGTGGGCGAAATGCTCTTGTTCGACCAAGCCAGAGGCAACCCGGAAGAAGCCGCCCGCATCCTGCGATGTGCGCGGCTTTTTGCTCGTTCAGAGGATGCCGCGCAGCGTCTCAGCGAGCTATGCAACGAGGCGGGCAGTGATGCGACTTGGCGCGAAAACATCGTGGAGGAACTGCAAGACCGAGAGGACTTGCAAGCCGCCGAGGCAGCGATGGAAGCCCGCCGACAGGCCCAACTTGTTGCGCAAGCGGATAGTGTCGACACGGCCTTGCAGACCCTAATGGACGAGGTAGCGGCGGACACCTTCGGCAGTCTCGATGAAGGATATGCGGCACAGGCGCAGGCCGAGGCCGTGAAGGCGTGGCAGGGCAGGCAGTGAGCGGCATTTGTTGGTGTTTCATCGTAACCCGGCAAGTGTTCTGTCATTTTCAGAAGACGACTGCACCATTCAGCGCGGTTTGAAGCCTGTTGTGCATACGGCTCCTGATAACCCGATATCAGGATTCCTCTGCACAAAACTCGTCTATGCTCAATACTCGTGTGCACCAAAGCGAGGTGAGCATGGCGACCGATACCGCACCGATTACCGAGCACGGCGTGGCCACCCTGCCAGAACAGGCATGGGAGCGTGCGCGTCGTCGTGCGGAGATCATTGGGCCGTTGGCGCAGTCGGAGACGGTTGGGCATGAAGCGGCCGACGCGGCAGCCCAGGCATTGGGGCTGTCCCGGCGGCAGGTCTACGTCCTGATCCGCCGTGCCCGGCTAGGTTCGGGGCTGGTCACTGACTTGGCTCTTGGGCAGTCGAGCGGTGGCAAAGGTAAAGGCCGCTTGCCGGAGTCGGTCGAACGAATCATCCGCGAGTTACTGCAAAAGCGCTTCCTGACCAAGCAGAAGCGTAGCTTGGCGGCGTTCCACCGCGAAGTTGTGCGGGCGTGCAAGCTGCAAAAGCTGCGGGTGCCGGCGCGCAACACGGTGGCACTGCGGATCGCCGGCCTCGATCCGCGCGAGGTCACTCACCGCCGGGAAGGACAAGATGCCGCCCGCGACCTGCAAGGTGTTGGTGGTGTTCCGCCACCCGTCTCCGCGCCGCTGGAGCAGGTGCAGATCGACCACACAGTCATCGACCTGATCGTGGTGGACGAGCGCGACCGGCAACCGATTGGCCGTCCGTACCTGACCCTCGCCATCGACGTATTCACCCGCTGCGTGGTTGGCATGGTCGTTACGCTGGAAGCCCCGTCCGCCGTCTCGGTCGGCTTGTGCTTGGTGCATGCCGCCTGCGACAAGCGCCCTTGGTTGGAAGGGTTGAACGTAGAGATGGATTGGCCGATGAGCGGCAAGCCCAGACTGCTCTACTTGGACAACGCGGCTGAGTTCAAGAGCGAGGCGCTGCGCCGTGGCTGCGAGCAGCATGGCATCCGGTTGGACTATCGCCCGCTCGGGCAGCCGCACTACGGCGGTATCGTGGAACGGATCATCGGCACGGCGATGCAGATGATCCACGACGAATTGCCGGGGACGACCTTCTCCAATCCTGACCAGCGCGGGGAATACGCCTCCGAGAAGATGGCCGCCCTGACACTGCGCGAGCTGGAGCGCTGGCTCACATTGGCGGTCGGCACCTATCACGGCTCTGTGCACAACGGCCTGCTCCAACCGCCGGCCGCGCGCTGGGCCGAAGCTATCACGCGGACCGGCGTGCCAACCGTCATCACTCGCGCTACGGCTTTTCTGGTCGATTTTCTGCCCATCATCCGCCGCACGCTGACCCGCACCGGCTTCGTCATCGACCACATCCACTACTACGCCGATGCGCTCAAGCCGTGGATAGCTCGGCGGGACCGCTTGCCTGCGTTCCTGATCCGGCGCGACCCGCGCGACATCAGCCGCATATGGGTGCTGGAACCAGAGGGGCAGCACTACCTGGAAATTCCCTACCGTACCTTGTCGCACCCGGCTGTCACCCTCTGGGAACAACGACAGGCGCTGGCGAAATTGCGGCAGCAAGGGCGCGAACAGGTGGATGAGTCGGCGTTGTTCCGCATGATCGGCCAGATGCGCGAAATCGTTACCACCGCGCAGAAGGCTACGCGCAAGGCGCGGCGCGACGCGGATCGACGCCAGCATCTCAAGGCAACGGCACCGCCTGTCAAAACCACGCCACCACCGGGCGCTGACATGGATGGGCAGCAGGCAGACAACCAGTTGCCGGCCAAACCGTTCGACCAGATTGAGGAGTGGTAGCCGTGGAAGAATATCCCATCATCGACTTGTCCCACCTGCTGCCGGCGGCCCAGGGCTTGGCCCGTCTCCCGGCGGACGAACGCATCCATCGCCTTCGCGCCGACCGCTGGATCGGCTATCCGCGAGCAGTCGAGGCGCTGAACCGGCTGGAAACCCTGTATGCGTGGCCAAACAAGCAACGCATGCCCAACCTGCTGCTGGTAGGCCCGACCAACAACGGCAAGTCGATGATCGTCGAGAAGTTCCGGCGCACGCATCCGGCCAGAGCCGACGCCGACCAGGAGCACATTCCGGTACTGGTCGTGCAGATGCCATCCGAACCGTCGGTAATCCGCTTCTACGTCGCGCTGCTCGCGGCGATGGGTGCGCCATTGCGACCGCGCCCACGGCTGCCAGAAATGGAACAACTGGCGCTGGCACTGCTGCGCAAGGTCGGCGTGCGCATGCTGGTGATCGACGAGTTGCACAACGTCTTGGCCGGTAACAGCGTCAATCGCCGGGAATTCCTCAATCTCCTGCGCTTCCTCGGCAATGAACTGCGCATCCCACTGGTCGGGGTCGGCACGCGCGACGCCTACCTGGCCATCCGCTCCGATGACCAGTTGGAAAATCGCTTCGAGCCGATGATGCTGCCGGTATGGGAGGCCAATCACGATTGCTGCTCACTGCTGGCCAGTTTCGCCGCTTCGCTTCCACTGCGGCGACCCTCGTCGATTGCCACGCTGGACATGGCCCGCTACCTGCTCACACGCAGCGAGGGCACCATAGGCGAACTGGCGCACTTGCTGATGGCGGCGGCCATCGTCGCCGTGGAGAGCGGAGAGGAAGCGATCAACCACCGCACGCTCAGCATGGCCGACTACACCGGCCCCAGCGAGCGGCGGCGGCAATTCGAGCGGGAACTGATGTGAAGCCAGCGCCACGCTGGCCACTGCATCCGGCCCCCAGAGAAGGCGAAGCCTTGTCTTCGTGGCTCAACCGCGTGGCCCTTTGCTATCACATGGAGGTGTCCGAGCTGCTGGAGCACGATCTTGGTCACGCTCAGGTTGATGACCTGGATACCGCGCCACCACTGGCGCTGTTGGCGATGCTCTCCCAGCGGAGCGGCATCGAGCCGGACCGGCTGCGTTGCATGAGTTTCGCCGGCTGGGTGCCTTGGCTACTGGACAGCCTTGATGATCAGATTCCAGACGCATTGGAAACCTATGCGTTCCAGCTCTCGGTGCTGCTGCCGAAACTCCGCCGTAGGACGCGATCCATCACGAGCTGGCGTGCCTGGCTGCCCAGCCAGCCGATACATCGCGCCTGTCCGCTCTGTCTGAACGACCCGGCAAACCACGCCGTACTGCTTGCATGGAAGCTGCCCCTGATGCTGAGCTGCCCGCTGCATGGCTGCTGGCTGGAATCCTATTGGGGCGTGCCTGGGCGGTTTCTCGGCTGGGAGAACGCCGACACTGCGTCGCGCACCGCCAGCGACGCGATTGCAGTGATGGACCGGCGTACCTGGCAGGCACTGACGACCGGCCATGTGGAACTGCCGCGCCGACGCATCCACGCTGGTTTGTGGTTTCGACTGCTACGCACGCTGCTCGATGAGCTGAACACCCCGCTTTCGGCGTGCGGAACCTACGCGGGGTATCTTCGCCAAGTCTGGCAAGGCTGCGGGCATCTGCTGCGTGCTGGGCAAAGTCTGTGGCGACCGTATGAAACCCTGAACCCGGCAATACGGTTGCAGATGCTGGAGGCGGCGGCAACGGCAATCAGCTTGATCGAGGTGAGGGATATCAGCCCGCCAGGCGAGCATGCAAAGCTGTTCTGGTCCGAGCCCCAAACCGGGTTCACCAGTGGTCTGCCGGCGAAAGCGCCGAAGCCCGAACCCGTCAATCACTGGCAACGGGCGGTCCAAGCTATCAGTGAGGCGATCATTGAAGCGCGGCACGACCCCGAGACGGCACGCTCGCTGTTCGCGTTGGCTTCCTATGGTCGGCGCGATCCCGCTTCCCTGGAACAGTTGCGCACCACCTTTGCAAAGGAAGGCATCCCCCCGGAATTTTTGTCACATTACGAGCCTAATGGCCCTTTGCATGTCTTAGACAGAATGACGGGTTAAGTGACAACTTTTGACGGTTAGAACTTTCCGGCGCATACTGTCACATAATCGAACGTATATGTGACAGGTATGACATGCTAATCGGCTACATGCGGGTATCGAAGGCGGATGGCTCCCAGGCCACTGACTTGCAGCGCGACGCGCTGATCGCCGCCGATGTCGACCCGGCGCATCTTTACGAAGACCAGGCATCCGGCAAGCGCGAGGATCGTCCCGGCTTGGCGAGCTGTTTGAAGGCGTTGCGTTCAGGGGATACCTTGGTCGTATGGAAGCTCGACCGGCTCGGGCGCGACCTTCGGCACCTGATCAACACCGTGCACGATCTGACTGGGCGTGGCGTCGGTCTCAAGGTGCTGAGCGGCCACGGTGCGGCCATCGACACGACGACCGCTGCTGGCAAACTGGTCTTCGGCATCTTCGCCGCACTGGCCGAATTCGAGCGCGAGCTGATCGCAGAGCGCACAGTAGCGGGCTTGGCCTCGGCGCGGGCGCGCGGTAGGAAAGGTGGTCGGCCTTTCAAGATGACCGCCGCCAAGCTGCGCCTGGCGATGGCGGCAATGGGGCAGACTGAAACTAAGGTCGGCGACCTGTGCCAAGAGCTCGGCATCACGCGACAGACCTTGTACCGGCATATTTCTCCCAAGGGGGAATTGCGCGCAGATGGAATACGACTGCTGTCCAAGATGTAAAAGAAAAACTGGCCTCTACATGGTCAGCACGGATTCGAGGATGACGGCGCTCATCGCGGCATCAATTCACCTATTCACGCCGTCAAATCAGCTTTTTTGTACTGCCATTTGACGCGATGACCGCGAATTGATCGTAAAAACCACCACAATGATGAATAACACAGCGAATTGCGCTGAGAGTGTTTGCCACGACGGATAGATGCCCAGCAGATCAATGCGTGGGATCGATATTGGGCTGGTATGCAATAACCCTGCTTCTTGCAGACCTGCGATGCCCTTGCCTGCCAAGACCACGGCAAGTATGGCTACCAGCAGTGAGCTGGCAGCGAAGAACTGGCCAATCGGCAGGCGCGCACTGGTGCGCAGCAGCACGACTGCCAGCAGGGCCAGGATTCCCATGCCAGTGCCCAAGCCCGCCAGCAGGGCCAGCCATTTCCTTCTGTCCAGAGCGCTGCGTAGAACAGCACCGTCTCGAACACCTCACGCGGAACGTGTCAATGAATATGCTGCACCCGGGATCATGAATTGACTGTGCAGGGTGATGGCGTTTGCGTGGTGACGATCTCCGGCGCGGGTGGGTTGATCCAGACCGCAGTGGGCAGTTTGCCGGGCGTTGGGCGAAGGCCCTTGAAGCGCCGGGGAGAGGCCCGGAACGCGGTGTCGAGCGCGGTCTGGCGGAGTTCACGCAGGGCCGGTGCAAGCCCATAGTGAACGGCCTGGGGTGTCATGTAGCCGATGCTTGAGTGGCGGTGCTCGGTGTTGTACCAGGCGAAGAAGGCCTGACAGTGCAGGCGAGCATCCTCGATGCAGCCGAAGCGGGCCGGGAAGTCCGGGCGGTACTTCATGGTTTTGAACTGCGACTCCGAGTACGGGTTGTCGTCGGAGACATGGGGCCGACTGTGGCTCTTGGCGATGTCGAGATCGACCGTGAGCGGCCAGCGGTCCCCCGTCAGGCGAGCCTGATCAATCCGGGATTTGCGGCGGCTGCCAGCGATGAGGCAACAAGTCGTCGATGCGGCTGTTGAGGTGGGTGGGCAGCCGATCGAGCACGTCGCGCAGGTAGGCCCAGGGTTCGAGCCCGTTGAGCTTGGCCGACTGCACCAGGCTCATGACCACGGCCGCACGCTGGCCGGCGAGTTCGCTGCCACAGAACAACCAGGCCTTCCTGCCCATGGCCCAGGGCTTGATCTGGCGTTCGAGGTGGTTGTTGTCCACGGGCACCGCCCCGTCGAGCAGGTGGCGCGTCAACGCTGGCCAGTGGTTGAGGCTGTAGTCGATGGCGTTGGCCGTGGCGCCGCCATCGGCGACACGACCGCGTTCGAGCTTGAGCCAGGTGTGCAACTCCTGCCACAGCGGCGCGGCGATGCGTTGACGGGCCTGCGTTCGCGTCGGGCCGTCCATGCCGGCGAACGACTTCTCGGCATGGTAGATCGCCGCGAAGCGCACGATCGCCTGGGTGGCCAGGGTGCTCTTGCCGGACTTGGCGAGTTCGTCGAACTTGCGTCGGGCGTGCGCCGCACAGGCCGCCGAGACACGCTGCGGGAAGACCTTGGGTCGAGCACCGAGTCATAGCCGCCGTAGCGGTCGCACACGAGCGTGCCGCTCCAGGCGGATCCCGGCTCTCGGCGGGCCGGTCGGCCTGGCTGCCGGGTGGACTGGGCAGCCCGCCCAGGAAGGCCAGCGGGTACTTGCTGCCCCGCCCCGGACAGAAGTCGTAGACCACGCCGGGCCGGGGATCGAATTCCCCGCGTGCATAGGCCCAGACGTACGCTTTCCTGGTCTTGCCTGCACCCGGGTCCAGCATGTCCACCGTCGTCTCGTCGGCCTGCACGACCGCGCTGCCCAGCACGAAGCGCTTGAGCGCCTCGTACAGCGGGTGCAGCGCCGCGCCCGCCTGACCGGCCCACGCGGCCAGCGTCGAGCGCGGGGTGTGCACGCCCGAGCGGGCATTGATCGCCTCCTGCCGGTAGTACGGCACATGGTCGGCGAACCGGCTGATGAGCGTGTACGCCACCAGTCCGCTCGCCGGGATGCCCCGCTCAATGATCTGCGGCTCGGCGGGCTCCTGCACCAGGCGATCGACGCCCTGGCGCTGGCAGCACCGGCAGACCCACTTGCCCCGGATGTGCCGGTGCACGAAGAACTCCGCCGGCACGATGTCCAGTCGCTCGCTGACGTCCTCGCCCACCCGGGTCATCGGCTCGCCGCAGTCCACCGCCGGGCAGTGGGTGTCGGCCGGCTCGTGGTGATGCTCCACCCGGCGCAGGTGCTCGGGCAGCGCCTGCCGGCGCGGCGGCTGGGGCGCCTTCTCGGGAGTGACTGGCGGCGGCGACTGCCGGGCCTGCAACTCGGCGAGCTGCGCCTGCAGGTCCGCCTCGTCCTCGACCAGCGTCTCCAGGAAGAGCTGTCGCTGCTGCGCATCCATCGCCTCGGTGCGCGCGCCGAACTTCCAGCGCTTGAGCCGCGCCAGCTCGAACGTGATCTTCTCGATCTTCGCGTCCCGCCACACGATCTCGCCATCGCGCCGGGCAATCTCGCGCGCCTGCTGCTGGACATGCACCAGCATGCGCTGCGCCAGGGCCTCCAGGGCCTGTGGCGTCAGGCCCCTCAGGTCCTGGCTCTGGAGCGCGTCCATGTCATGCATGCGCCCATGCTGCCCGCACGAGGCCAGCCCCGCCATCGGCAACTTCAGCAATTGCGCCTCCGGCATCCGCTCACACCCGGGTGATCACCCGCCGCTCGTGCAGTCGCTGCCACGGCAGCCCCACGATCAGCGCATCGAATTGCTCCTGCGTCAGGGCCAGCGGGGTGCTCGACTCCAACCCCCGCGGCCACACGAAGTGCCCCGCGTTGAGTCGCCGGGCTGCGCACCACACCCCCCAGCCGTCATGGACGATCAGCTTCACGCGTGTGGCACGCGCATTCGCGAACAGGTAGCCGTGGTGGGCCTGCGCCGCCCCCAGCGTCTGCACCACACACGCCAGCAGCCGGTCCGCCCCGGCTCGCATGTCCACTGGCGCCGTGCACGCCCACAGCGCGTCGATGCGGATCACTTCGTCACCCCAGCGGCCAGTTCGCACAACCACGCCGCACACGCCTGGGCCTGCGCTGCCGGCCAGCTCACCGTCAGCCGGGCCGCGCCGCTGCGCCACTCGATGTGAATGTCTGGCGTGCTCGGGTTCGCCATGCCAGGGCCTTCGGCGCTCGGCCGCGGCCTGTCCGGTGCTGGCAAGGCCAGCGCTACGAACTGGGCATCGACCACCGGCGCCGGGTTGCCCGAGGCCATGGGTGCTGACGCCGCCGCCGGCACCTCACACCCAGATCCCAGCAGGCCTGCCCGCTTGACTCCCCGACCCGCCAGCCACTGACGCACCACGTTCGCGTTCAGCCCATGCCTGAGCGCCACTGCCGCGATCGACGCTCCAGGCTGTCGGCATTCGCCCAGCACCTTCGCCTTGAACTCGGCGTCGTGCACTCGCCGAGTCTTGTCCTTGTGTTCCATTGCTGTCCACCAATTCACATTGCTGGACACCATCGTCTCGGAGCTATCCAGCTCCTTCAAGGGGGCATGGCTGGTCGCTCACGATCGACCAGCAAGGCCGCCACCGGCTTGGAGCGCATGGCCGCGCCCCGATCGGCATGCAGGGTGAGCATGCCGGCCTGGACGTCGTGGCGCGAGACGGTATCGGCGATGAGTTGCTGGGCCAGCTCGGCACTCTCGCGCTCGGCGATGAGCCAGCCCACGACATGGCGGCTGAAGATGTCGAGGATGACGTACAGGTGGAAGCAGGTCCACTTGGCCGGGCCCTTGAGCTTGGTGATGTCCCACGACCAGACCTGATTGGGCGCCTGCGCGAGCAACTCAGGCTTGCTGTAGGCCGGATGGGTGAGTTGGTTGCGGCGCTCACGGGTGGCCCCGCTGGCGGTCAGCAGCCGGTACATGGTGCGCACCGAACCCAGGTAGCGCCCCTCGTCGAGCAGCGTGGCATGCACGGCCGCCGGGGCCGTGTCAGCGAAGCGTTCGCTGTTGAGCACCGCCAGCAAGGCCTGGTTTTCCTGGTCATCGAACGCCAGCGGGGGCCGGGGGCGAGGTGTCCGGGCAGGCATGGGTCCGACCAGCGCCAGGCGATGCATCCTGGCGCGATGGCGGGCCGAGGCGCCACGCGGCAGGCACAGCGCCCGGCAGGCGGCGCCTGCGCCCAGCACCGGGGTGAGTTCCTGCACGGCGGCCATCACGACAGCTCGGTGCTGTCGATCGGAGTGCCCAGCAAGGCGGCCAGTTTTTTTTGGACATCAATGACCAGCAGCGCCTTGTCGAGACGGCTCTTGAGGCTGTCGCGCTCGCGGGTCAGCTGGGCAATGTGCAGGCTCTCCGCCCGGTGAGGATCGGTCTTGGGGCCCCGCTTTTGCGGCGCCAGTGCCGCAAGATCGGCCTGTTCCCGCTGACGCCGCCAGGTGCTCAGCGAAGACGAATAGATCCCTTCGCGGCGCATGAGGGCGCCGACTTCGCCGGGCTGGGTGCAGCGGTCGGCCTCCTCCAGAATGCGACGCTTTTGCGCGGGCGAGAAGTGCCGGCGCTGCGCGTGGGCGACGACCTCGGAATCGGCGCCCGGATCGGACATGCTCTTGGCTGCGGACATCGGTGCCTTGGGTTGCTGCTGGACTGTCATACCTACCTCTTTGCTCACTGAACTCTCGGGGGTAGGTGCAGCAGGTCATATTGGCACGGGGGGCAGGGTGGACTTTTCCGACCACCTCAACACGGTGATTGGCGGCCGTGGAACGGGTAAGTCAACCTTGCTCGAATGCCTGCGCTTCGCCTTGGACTTGCCACCCAAAGGCAAGCAGGCCCAGAAGCTCCACCAAGAGATCATCAAGGAGAACCTTGGTCGCTCGGCCGGACGGGTTGAGCTGACAGTAGTGTCCTCTGCCCAGAACGGCAAGCAGTACACCATCTCGCGCCGTCATGGCGAGCCGCCGATGGTGCGCGACATGGATGGCAATGTCTCCACCCTGCTTCCGCGCGACTTGCTGCCGGGCATCGACATTTATGGGCAGAACGAGATTTACGAGCTGGCCCAAGATGAAACCAGCCGGGTGCAGTTGCTGGATCGCTTCCTTCCTCAAGACGGACAGTACGAGTCCAAGAGCGCCGACGTGCATAGGCGCTTGAAGGACAACCAGCAGAAGCTCACGAAGTCCCTGACCGATCTCGACGAGCTGAATGCACAGGTTGAGCGCTTGCCCAAGCTGGAAGAGCAGCTTCGCGGTTTTGATGAGCTGGGGATCAAGGAGAAGCTGGCCAAGACCTCATTGCTCGCGCGCGAGCGAGAGATTGCCAAGACCGCGACCGAGGGCGTACAGAGCTTTCGCGACGCACTTACAGACCTGCGTGACAGCTTGCCTGACCTTGACTTCATCAACGATGAGGCGCTTGAGGGCTTGCCTGACGCTGCCCAGTTGCTCGCCATGCGCACGACGCTGGATGGACTCAAGCAGGGGTTCACCGGCCATCTGACCGCGATGCAGGCCTTGCTTGATGACAAGGCGGGACAGTTCACCACCCAGCATGACGCATGGCAGCAGGCGATTCAGGCGCACGATGTCGAGTTAGAGAAGGCGCTGCGCACGTTACCCGCCACTGCTGGAAAGAGCGGGCAGGAGGTCGGTGTTGCCTATCAGAAGTTGATGGGGGAGATCGAGCGCATCAAGCCCATGAAGTCGCGGGCGACTACGCACGAGTCCCAGCGCGACACCTTGCGTCAGGAACGGCGCAACCTGTTGGCCGAGCTGTCAGATTTGCGTGCGCAACGCATACAGGCGTTGCAGAAGGCCGCGAAGAAGCTGAACAGGCGACTTGAGGGCAAGCTCAAGGTGGAGATCGTGCCGGAGGCTGACCGCACGCCCTTGATGACCTTCCTGCTGGGTTGCAAGCTGGACGGTGTTGGCGAAAAGCGGCTTGCGTTCATTGAGGAAGCTGAGACGATCAGCCCACTGTCGCTGGCCCAGTCGATTCAGAAAGGGGCTGCCGACGTGCAACTCGATTGGGGCGTCACGCAGATGGTGGCCGACGCACTCACCAAGCTCCAGTCGTCTCAGCTTATGGAGCTGGAGGCCTTGGAGCTGGAGCATCGAGCGGACATATTTTTGAATGTCGCTCACGGCCAAGCCGATCCGGTATTCCGGCCGCTCAACAAGCTCTCCACGGGTCAGCAGTGCACTGCAATCCTGCACATGCTACTGCTTGAGAACGTTGATCCCCTTCTCATGGATCAGCCGGAGGACAACCTTGACAATGCCTTCATCGCAGATCGGATCGTCGCCGAGTTGAGGGAGGCAAAGACCAGTCGGCAGTTCTTGTTCGCTACACACAACGCGAACATTCCGGTGTTCGGTGATGCCGAGTGGATTGGCGTGTTCACGGCCGCTGAAAACCAAGGGCGTCTCGGGCTGGAAGCGCAAGGCTCGATTGACGTTCCCGTGATTCGGGATCAGGTGGCCAGCATTCTGGAAGGCGGGCGCGACGCCTTCATCCAGCGCAAAGAGAAGTACGAGTTCTGATGCCCTGCCCTACGCGCTGATAATCAAGGAGACTGCCTTGTAGCGGCGTTTTCCTCCCTGACAGCCCGCAGTCTTTCACCGCCTCGCTCTGCGAGGCGGCTTTCTTTCCGGGCTACGAGAACAGCTCGGAGTGCGTCCCGCTGCGCACGAAAACGACCAAGCCGCTCTTGCCCGAGTCGTCGAGCGTGTAGATCAGGAGGAAGTCGCCGCCGACGTGGCACTCACGATGGCCTGCCCAGTCGCCCGTCAGGGCGTGATCGAGCCATTCAGGCGGCAGCGGCCCGTCGTTGGCGATCAGCAGCGTCATGGCCTCTTTCAGCCGGTTCATGTCGTACCGGCCGGAATGAGACAGGCGCCGCCAGTCCTTGAGGAAGTCCTTGGTGTAGTCCGACGCTCGGGGCAGGTTTGCCCGCTTACTTGCGGCTGGCTTCTTCGAGGTCATTCAGCAAGGCGTCGGCAGTTGCGAAGCGAGCGCGACGGCTCTTGATGATCTCGTTGGCCTCGGCGATGGCGACGCGGCTGGTGGCGTTCGGTGCCTTGAGCGCGAACGGCAGTTCCTTGTCGGCGACAACACGGGTCAGGAACACGCGGATCGCATCGGAGACGGTCAGGCCCATCGAGGCCAGCGTTTCCGCAGCCTGCGCCTTGACGTTCTCGTCCACACGAACGTGAACCATAGTGGTGGTAGCAGCCATGACGGCCTCCTGTTGCGACTGATTGAGATGCATTGTATCGCACGCCGCGCACAATCGCAAGGCGACACCCCTCCCCCCCCGGTGCCCCGTCTCTAGGTATGTATATAGGTAGGTATATATATACCTACCTACAGCGACCGCGGCAGGAGCTTGGCGATGTTGCGGGCATCGTCGAGGCCGCGATGGTGCGAGCCATCGAGAGGCAGGCCCACCATCTGCAACGCGCGGGCCATCCCCACTTCCTTGATCTTGCGGCCCTTAGCAAACCGGCGCTTGAGGTTCACATGCTCGAACGCTGCGAGCGGGCTTTCGATGCCGTGTCGCTCGCAGTCACGCGCAAGCTGCTTGGCGTCGAATTGGCCCCAGCTCCCCCACGTTGCGCCCGGTGCCTGATGGCGTTGGGCGAAGCTGGCCAGCCGTGCCGCGACCGCTGGGAACAACTCGGCACCGTCCACGTCGGCCTGCTGGATGTTGGTGAGCTGCCGACAGAACGGAGTGAGCTGAGGGCGTACCACGGGGCGCACCAGCGCCTGAAACGTGTCGAGCACGCTGCCCTCAACCGTAGCCCAAACCGCGCCGATCTCGATGATCTCCATATCGCTCGCCGGGAGGCCATCGGCATCGTCGCAGGTGGCCTCAAGGTCAATGACGAGCACCACCGGGGTCACAGAATCCCCGCGAGGGCATCGACCAGCGACTGCCCTCCCCTGCGATCCAGCCAGCGCGCCTGCATCCCGAAGGCCTGCGGCCCGTCGAAGTCGCACCGCTTGCTGTCGCCTACGAAAACCGTCTCAGCCGGTGCGCAGCCCAGCTCGGCGCACGCGAGCCGGTACATCGTCGGGTGTGGCTTGGCTACCCCGACCTCATACGACAGCACGTAGGCGTCCAGCTCTGGCAAGAGGCCGCGCACGGCCGGGCCGTACTCATAGGCAAGGTTCGAGCACACCGCCAAGCGCAGCCCTGCTGCCCGTGCCTTGACGAGAACGTCGGCCACCTCGGGGAACAGGCGCAGGCCGGACAGCTCTTCGGCCAAGTCGGCTTCCATGATGTCCAAGCTGCTTTCCACGCCCAGCTCGACGGCGAGGGTCGCCAGTGGCACGTCGCGCGTGAGGCAGGCGATCCGATCCACCGGCCGCCCGGCCGCGTCCACCAGATGCCCGTAGGGTGCAGGGCGCGTGGTGTAGCGGATCAGGGTGCCGAAGGCGTCAAAGACAATGGCTCTTGTTGGCTTCATGTATATATATACCTACCTATATACCTACATACCTACTCGAACAGCTCGCGCTCGAACTCGACGCCAGCCACCACCAGCGGCTCGCCACTGGGCCAGCGCTTGGGCGGCTGGTGATCGCTGATGACCTGCACGTCGGTGTCGTCGTTGACCACGGCCACGTCGGCGGCGTGTAAAGCGGCTTGCTTGCTCGCCCGCTCGAAGCGGCAGGTGTTGGGGTCGAATGTCCAAAAGCGCATGTCAGCCTCCTTGGTCTTGAGCTTTGCGGCGCTCGTGCTCTTCGAGCAGCCGCTGGTAGGAATCGAATTCCGGCGTGCCGGGCGTGGCGAAGTTGGGCAGCATCAGCGGCTCGTACTCTTCCTCGATGACTGGACGCCCCTTCACCGGCTCGGGCATCAGGTCGGCCAGCAGGCGCAAGACGGCTCTGGTTCCGTTGCGGATCGCGACGGCGTTCTTGTTGTCGGTGGCGGCATAGCCCTTTTGGATGCCGGTGCGGATGACGCCCAAGCGTTCGGCGAGCGTGTCGAGTTCGTACTGGGCTACCGACTTCAAGTGCTCTTCGTCTTGCTTGACGCGCCACTCTTTCCATTCGTCCTGTTCGGCCGGAGTGAGGACGGCGGCCACTTCGGCGGGCAGCTCGCGGGCTGCGCGGTCGAACTTGGCCACCACGCGCTGCACGTTCTTGCCCTCCGGGAAATCTGGCGTTACCTCGCGCACGCGGCGCAGGCACTGCACGGTTTTTCCCTCGTGGTAGTTGCCATCTTGGTCACGGTGGCGGACGGTCTTGAACTGCATGGGCTGCGTTCTCTTCTTTTAGTTGGTTGCGTATGTGTAGAACTATACGCAAAAGCGCGAAAGTCTGCTACCATTCGCTTGTGGTCGGTAGGTATATATATACTTACCGAGTCCCAGCGCCGGGGAGGAACCCGGCAGGTCGATGGTCAGCCGCTTTGCTGCTGCGTCGGTATGTATATATATCTATAGGAGCACCCCATGATCTTCGCGTGTGTGAACACCAAGGGCGGCGTCGGCAAGACCACGACCGCTGTGCATTTGGCAGTGATGCTGGCCCGGCAGGGCAAGACCCTCCTGATCGACGGCGACCCGCAGGCCTCGGCCGCGAGCTGGGCTGCTTGGCGTCGTGAGACGCAATACGACCCGTCGCCCACCACCACCTGCCTCGCTGGTAAGGCGATCTTGGCCGAAGGCAAGCAGTTGGCCAGCGGCTTCGAGCATGTCGTCGTTGATGCCGGTGGCCGTGATTCGGTTGGTCTGCGCTCCGCGCTGCTGCTGGCCCAGCGTGCCGTGATCCCGATTGGCGCGAGCAATCTGGACGCTGCCGCCATGACCGACTTGCTGGAAGTGGTCGAGCTGGCCCGCGACTACAACCCCGAGCTGGATGTGCGCGTGCTGCTGACCCGTGTCGATCCGCGCACCAAGGATGCGGCCGAAATGCTGGAATTCTTGGCCGAGCAGAAGCTGACCGTGCTGCCGACCAAGGTGTGCGAGCGGGTGGCTTTCCGCCGCGCCATCGGCGAAGGCGCGAGCGTTCAGGAGCTGGGCCGCGATCAAGCCGCCATTGCCGAGATGGAAGCCTTCTTCAAGGAGGTGATGGCATGAGCATGAAGGGCAAGCCCAACACGGCGCAGTTCAAGCCGCCCAAAGACCCGACCGCCTTCCTTGAAGGCGGGGAGGCGGACAAGGCCGAAAAGCCGCTGGTGGCACCTGCGGCCGTGACCACGCCACCGGCCGCCACGCCGCCCGCTGCCGAGGAAACGCAGCGCTACGGCCGCGCACGGGTGCAAAAAATCTTCAACTTCCCCGAGGAACTGGCTGATCGCCTGCGCCGCGAAGCGCTCAAGCGCTCAGAAGAGAAGGGCACGCGCGTCACCGAGAAAGACCTCGTGGTCGAGGCGCTCGAAGCCTTCCTCAAGCGCTGATAGGTATGTATATACCTATCTATGTATATATATACTGATTTCCAGTATGGACTATAGTCCATACAAGTGGCGACACCAACACCATGCAGCGACAAGCGCAACGAAACATGATATTGTTGCGATTGGGCGCGGAATAAGGTATAAACGATGCTGACGACAACTGCTAGTGTGGTCGCGCCAAAGGTCTTGAAGGAACTCATCGCCGCTGGGTCGGTTTCCGCCGCCCGAGTGGAACCCGGTGACAAGGGCCTCTTGATCGTGGTGCGGGCCGGAATGAATGAGCGAGTGCTGGGTGCTGCCCGTGGCGGCCTTCGGTACTTCCAGAGTCTCGATGGAGCTGCAAGCGTGTTGCAGTCCTACGGGATCATGAAGTTTGATGTGAATACGGAGCACTGGGTGCCCAAGACGATGGTTCGAGGCTACAAGCAAGCCCCGGCCATGTTGGACGCAGAGTGATCGTGATGAAGAAGGAGAGAGCTGACCAGACAGCAGAAAACTGGAGAGTCAGAAACGACAAAGCCCGCTTTGGCGAGCGGGCCTTGACAGAGAAACCGGGCAGGGTGCCCAGACACGTACAGGATTCATCTTGGCGGATGAGTTCTGTAGAAACGCAATGAAGCGATTGACTATGCTTTGATTGTACGTGTCTTAAGCCCTGCGCGCAAGCGTGCGCACGCCCCTACGGGACGTGTGAAGAGGGGTTATGGCAGGTACAACGGCACAGACACGAGACAACCAGACCGCAGATCGCTTTTTCCAGTCGGGCACCGCGCTCAATCGCGTGCTCACGGAAGCGCCCTATCTGCCGCGTTGCTCTGACGACAAGACGGCCACCCGCGTCCGGCCGCGCGAATACGCCATTCGCTACCCCTACATGCAGGTCAATCGGCCCGGCTTTGTGAGCTGGCTGATCTTCGACCTCGACCACACCAAGGCGATGATCTGGGAGGACGCTGGGCTTCCTGCTCCCAATCTGATCGTCCGCAACCGCCAAAGCGGCCACAGCCACCTCTACTACGCGATTCCCCCGGTCTGCACGACCGAGGCCGCCCGCAGCAAGCCCATCGCGTACATGAAGGCCGTCTACGAGGCCTTCGCTGCCCGGCTCGATGCCGACACCGACTTCCACAGCGGCCCCGTGGCCAAGACGCCCGGCCATCCTTGGTGGCTGACGCACGAGCTGCACGCCCACGTCTACGAGCTGGGGGAGTTGGCCGACTACGTGGACTTGGCTGTGTCCAGCCCGTGGGGGAAGGGGCCGCAGTTCGACGAGGTGAGCCATTCCCGGCACTGCATCCTCTTCGAGCACCTGCGCCACTACGCCTATTCCATCGTGAACCGTGAGCGCGAGCGCGGCTCTTTTGCCACCTTCACGCGGCTGCTCGAAGCCTATGCGCACAACCGCAACAGCTTCCAGAAGCTGGGCTTCATGGACAACCTGGCCCAGTCCTCACTCAAGGCCACGGTGAAGTCGGTCGCCCGCTGGACGTGGGATCGCTACACCGGCTGCGGCCGGTGCCACCGGGGCGTGATGCAGCTCGACAAGGACTTGCCGCTGATCGAGCGGCAGCGCCTCGCCGCCGCCCGCACCCACGACGTGCGCCACAAGGCCACCGAGTCCAAGGTGCGCGCCGCGTGCCGCCTGCTGCAACAGAAGGGCGAAGCCCTCACGCAAGCCGCTATCGGCCGCGTGGCGGGCCTCACAAGGCAGACGGTGGCCACCTACAAGCATGTGCTCGAAGAAGTGCTCAAGCCCGTCGCCGTGGCGATTTTGGGGGGCGCTTCGGGCAAGGCCGAGGATGTTAAACATGGTGCACATCAGGTAACTGCCGCCCCGCAGGGGGCCGGGGTTCCGGGTGCTGCTTCGGTGTCCCTTGAGCTGTTTCCTGCTGGGCCGGGTGTCGTGCCTGTGCTGGATGGCTGAGATGGAGCTGGTTTTGGTTTTGAGTAGCCCCAGCGTTTTTCAAACGCGAGTAGCCGCAAGTGGGTTGTGGGTAAGTCCGCAGGACTTATCCATCATCCCGCGCGCAGGGCGAAGCCCGGAGGGTGTTTCGCCGCGCGTCAGCGCGGCCCCCCTGTCACTTTTCGGCGTGGCGGCCGTGTCGGTTGAATGGAGTTCGGAGGATGTAGCGTATGGCTCGACGGTCTTTTGACGATGAAACGCTCGCATGGGTGCGAGAGATGCCGCTGTCGCAGGTGCTCGACAAGCTGCGCGATGATGGTCAGTTGTTCTGGCGTCGCGATCCTGACTTCGTGCCGGAGAAGGACAAGCGGACGGTGCGGCTGTTTTTGTCGTCGCCCTCGGGCTTTGCTTGGGAAGTTCTGGTGACGGGCCTCAAGTGGTTTGACGTGCGCGCAGGGAAGGGTGGAGGTGGCGGCATCGACCTCGTGATGCACCTGTTGGGCATCGACTTCGTGAAGGCCGTCAAGCTGCTTTCGTCCGGTGCCGGTGTGGCTGGCCAGCGTCGTCCAGTTCGGCCGCAGTGAAATTCGGGCGGCTCGCTGCTGCGCATCGACCGGGCTCTCGTGCTTCGCATCGAGCCTCGTGCCGAGTCTCGACCCCTGCGGGCTTCGATCTTCCCTCCCTGTCGGTCGGCCTGCCGCTTTCGCCGTCCCGGCGACCGAAACCCCTTCGGTTTCGGCTTCCCGCGTGGGGTCTTGCCCCACACGTCGCGGGGGAATGTGGGCGGGCTTTGCCCTTGACATCCCCCTCTGACGTGAGGCTCTGGTCGTTCCAGCCGCATCAAGGGTGCGCTGCGCCGTGATCCTCACCCGTTCGGTGCTCGGGCTGCGCCCTGTGCTCCGCGTGCGGCTTCCGGTCACGCCCTTGACCCGGCTTCCACTTGAAAACCGTATGTATATAGGTAGGTATATATATACATAAATCGAGCGAATCAAGCGGCTTGTGTGGCGCTGGGGAAGTCGTGACGCAAGGATGGTGGCTTGTTCATCACCGGAGATCGACTCCCATGCAAACTACCAAAACCACCCCGTACCACTGCGCCGAGCTGCGGCGCTCTGTGCCCGTGCTCCAGCGGATCGAATGGGTGAGCGGGATCGGCCAAGACGATGCCGAGCCGGTTGTGCTCGCCGAGGCCTGTGCGCTGGCCAGCCGCTGCCCGAGGGTCGCGCACTGCCCGCTGACGGCCGACGAGTAGGGCGGCTCGATGGCCGCCCCGGAAGCCCCAGCTTGCGGGCTGGGGCGGGGTCACGGTCAGTCCTTGAGCAAGACGATGTGGTGTGTGATGCCTGTGGCGATCAGCACAGCGTGCTCGTTGTTGCGGAACGGGTAGCCGTTGTGTGCGATGACGATGATGCGCATGAAATTCACCTCCTTTCTGGGCAAGTTGCCTCACACCTATTTATGCGGCGGCGCTGAAAAGGGGGTCGATTCAGAAAACGGAATTTAAAGCACGCTAAGGAATGCTCGATCCAGCAACGGCGCGGCTTTGCGTGTGGCGTCTGCCGCTGGAAGCGGCGTTTCGGCTGTTCTCGAAACTCGGCAGTCTCGGCGGCTCGATTCGAGAGCGGTTTTCGAGAACGGGACGGACAAGGCCAGCACTGGCGCGGCCCGCATTCTCACGGTGGCTTCTTGAAAATGATCGTTTGCGAGAGCGGTGGCCATGCCAATGGCTTAACGTACTTTATTTTCCGTTTTCTGAGACGTCCCCAACATCGCCCCCTGGAAGTCTTGGTTGCCTCTCATCGTCCTCGTCCGCGTCGTTCGCCGATCGTTTCAGATCATACTGGCCGAGGCCAGCGTCGACGGGGGATTTTTTCAACGGCCTGCTAGAGTTGGTCAGCGCGGGTCAGTTCGACGGCCAGGGCGACCACCACACCCCCAAGCCCTTCGTGCGCAAAGCGTTTGCCAAGTATCTTGAGTGCGGCATCTTTGCCCATGGCTTTGCCCGCGCTCGCTGCGGCGACTGTGGGCACGACTACTTTGTAGCCTTCTCCTGCAAAGGCCGGGGAGTCTGCCCCTCGTGCACCACCCGGCGCATGGTGGAGACAGCGGCACACCTGAGCGACCACGTCTTCCCCCGCCTGCCGGTGCGCCAGTGGGTGCTCTCCGTGCCCAAGAGGTTGCGGTACTTCATGCAACGCGACGGAGCGGTGCTGAGCATGGTGCTGCGCATCTTTCTGCGGGTGATCGCACAAACTCTGCAGACCCACAGCCCCGGTGCGGCCCATATGGACAAGGCAGGCCTGCACATCGGTGCCATCGCCTTCATTCACCGATTCGGCTCCAGCCTCAATGAACACGTCCACTTCCACGTTTGTGTGGTGGACGGGGTGTTTGAGGAAGTGGAGGGCGAGGGCGATGCTGATGCGACCCCTCGAATCTCATCGCCGGGTGTCATCTTTCACGCGGCCACCGGCATCGATGCGGCTACCGTGGCCCCAGTGCAGACCACACTGCAAAAACGCATCCTGCGCGCCTTCGTTGCTCGGGGCCTGCTGGAGAACTGTGACGCCAAAGACATGCTGGGCTACAAACACAGCGGCTTCTCGGTGGATGCGGGGGTGTGCATCGAAGCCCACGACCGCGCTGCGCTGGAGCGGCTGCTGCGCTATTGCGCGCGTCCACCGTTTTCCATGGAGCGCCTACGCAAAGAGGGAAGCAAACTGGTGTACCGCTGTGCCAAACAGCGCAGCGAGCCCACCAGTGACAAGCGTGGTGCCAAGGCAGATGAGCTGCACCTCACACCGCTGGAACTGATCGACCGCATCGCCGCGCTGGTTCCCCCGCCACGCACCCACCGGCACCGCTACTTTGGTGTGCTGGCACCAAACTCGCCGCTGAGAGCGGCGGTAACGGCGCTGGCTCAGCCTGCTGCGTCGCAACCAGCCACGGTGGAGACTGCACAACCTGGCGCGGGCGTACCTGGGGTGGCGGCGCCGGGCAACGCGGCCACACCCACACCCGAACCTGAAGCACGCCCGAAGCGAGCGGCGCATTACTTGTGGGCGGTGCTGATTGCCCGCATCTACGAGGCATTTCCGCTGCTGTGCCCCATGTGCGGTGGGCAGATGCGCATCATTGCCTTCATCACCCACAGCGCCGAAATCCGCCACATCCTGAACCACATCGGGGTGGAGTCTGCCCCCCCGCACATCACCCCGGCACGCGGGCCACCGCTGTGGGAGGGCTGCGACGCGCCGGTGGATGATGGTGCGCAAGGCGAGCCGGATTGGGATCTGGCAGCTCAACCCGACGAGGTAGACGGGGTCTCCTCGTTTTCAGTGCAATAAGTGACGGTACGCAAAGCTAGCACTGGCGCGGGGGTGGTCTGGGTAGACCGTTGATTTCATTGACTTTCCTGTTCGCTTTGTAAACGGGTATGGTGGCCTCCCACTTTTGAGGTTCACGATGCAGGGTTGGCACACAACGTTTTTGGGGATGCGTGGGCTCCCCCGCGATATCAGCGACTTCGAGATGAAGGCATTTTTCACCTTCGATGGTGCCGAGCGCGACGCAATCAATGCACGCCGAGGTGATTCCCACAAGCTTGGTCTGGCGCTCCATATTGGTTTCCTGCGCATGAGTGGGCGTTTGCTCGGTGCCTTTCGGGTAATTCCAGTAGCCTTGTGGCGCCACCTTGGCAACGAGCTTGGCATTGCAGCACCAGAAGTCGCCTCGCTGAGAGCCATGTATGAACGCGGGCGCACGCTATTCGATCACCAACAAGTAGCCTGCACGGTCCTTGGATTCCAGTGGATGAGCGAGCACCAGCGCCGCTCACTGGTACGTGAACTGCGCGACGAAGTGGCGCGCTGCGCGACCGCGATCAGCTACTCGTGCGGGCGCGTCAATGGCTGTACAAGAACAAGCTGGTGATCGTGCACGAGCGGGCAATTCGGACACTGATTGCGGCGGCACTTGCCCAGCTTGAAGTTGAAACAGGCACCGCCATCGCCGCCAGCGTTGATCCAGCAACACTTGATCGCTGGCGAGCCTCAGTTTCAGAGCTGCGCCCAGATGGACAACCCAGCAGAGTTGGCTATGGGCTGCACGGCGAAACACTCAACCCGCCAAATCAGCGAGGTACTGGAGCGCATCGACCTGCTTTACACGCTGGACGTTCATAAGCACCTGGCAGACATCCCCGATCTCATCTTGCGCCGCTACGCGCGCCGACTTGTCTCCAGGCCGCCCTCAGCCGGAGCCAAGATCAAAGAGCCAGCGCGCACCGTGGAGGTCGCATGCTTTCTTCGGTATTGCCTGTTCACCACCACAGACCAGTTGATCCTTATGGTGCAGCGCCGGATCGCCGATCTGTGGCGTCAGGCTGCCGCCGATGTCCCCGCTACCGTCAATTGGGCCGCAATGTACAAAACGCTGCTCGGCGAACTTGTTGCCTTGAGCGCGCAAGGTGCGGTGCCAGATGCTGAGTTGCGTGCCCGTCTTGAAGCCTTGATCACCGAAACCCAGAAACGCAAACCACCGAGCAGGGCCTCCCTGGTCCGCGAGGGATTGATTGATGGAATTCGCCCCGTGCGGTCGTTGCTCGTCGCCATTGCAAAGCTGCCCTGGCAGGCCACCGGCGAGCATCCTGCCATCGAGTACCTTGCCAAGCTGCAAGCTTTATATCTCAAAGGATCCAGAAAGCTGCCAGTTGAAGTGTGGCACCAAGTCTGGGAATGATCTGGCAGGTTTCGATCTCCAGCCCAGACCGGAACGGGCGTTTCAGGCGTTGGAGGTGGCCACCCTGTTTGCCCTGCGCCGCGCGGTGCGCAATGGCTCGGTCTGGATTGAGCACAGCCTGAGCTTTCGGGTCGTGCGCGCTTGTTCTTCACGGACGAGCGTTGGCAGGCAGAGTCCAAGAAACACTATGCCCGTCTATCGTTACCCAGCAAGGCTGCCACTTTCTTGAAGCCTTTGCTGGCCAGAGTAACTGCCGGTGTCGATGCGGTGGCCGCTGCAGCCCGCAGTGGCGTACTGCGCGTGGATGATGAACTCCATTTGTCGCCATTGCCCGCAGAGGACGAAGACCCAGAAGTGACCAAGCTGCGCGCGGCTTTGGATCACCGCATCGGTGAGGTTCAATTGCCGGAAGTGATTCTGGCCGTTGACGCCCAGGTGCGCTTTAGCTGGATCATGCTCGGACGTGAGCCGCGCTCTACCGACGAGCTGCTGATGGTCTATGCCGGCATCATGGCCCACGGCACCAGTCTGACTGCGGTCGAATGCGCGCGCATGATTCCGCAATTGTCTGCCACCAGCATTCGCCAGGCCATGCGCTGGCGCGGACGAACGGCGTCTGAGCCAGGCCTGCCAGGCTGTGCTGGAATTCATGCAGCGACACCCGATTGCCGCCACCTGGGGCGGTCCGATTTGGCATCTTCTGACATGATGAGCATGGAGACCCAAACGGGTGTGGCAAGCCCGGCTTGATCTCGGCGCAACACACCTTCCATTGGAATCTACTCCCATGTAAAAGACCGGTGGGGCATCTTCCATGCGCAGCCCTTTGTGCTCAATGAGCGCCAGGCGGGCGTGGCCATTGAAGGTGTCATCCGCCAAGAAAAGCTGGAGACCAGCCAGCTTGCTGTGGATACCCATGGCTACACCGACTTTGCCATGTCACATGCCCGTTTGCTTGGTTTTGATCTTTGCCCGCGGTTGAAGGAACTCAAACAGCGCCACCTCTTTGTGCCACGCGGCACCAAAGTGCCCGCAGAAATCGCTGCGGTGTGCGAAGCCAATGTCGACGTCGCTTTGATCGAAAAGCATTGGGATAGTCTGGTGCACCTGGCAGCCTCGGTCATGAGCGGACATGCCAGTGCGGTGGCAGCTCTTGCGCGGTTCGGTTCTGCCGCCAGGGCGATCCAATCTATGAGGCTGGCGTGCAATTGGGGCGGTTGCTGCGTACGGCGTTTTGGCTGACTACTTTGTCAAGGACGCTTTCAGGAACGAGTTGCGCCGGGTGCTCAATCGGGCGAGGCTGTTAACGCCCTCAGCGCGCCATTTATACCGGCCGGATCAGCCCGGCGCAGGCCAAACGTGTCGATGAAATGCAGGCTGTGGCCGATGCGTTGAGCCTGATGGCCAACATCGTGATGGCGTGGAATACCTCACAGATGCAGGCGGTCCTGGATCGCTGGTCGAACCGCCGCCAGGTCATTCCACCGGAACTGATCGGGAAGATTGCGCCCACCAGGCTGGAGAGCATCAACTTGCGGGGTGTGTTTCGCTTCCCGGTTGACCGCTATGCTGACCAAATCCTGCCTTCGCGGCCAAATGCATCGATAACTGGCACCAATGGATGAAACCGACCACGGTTTGACGCCACGAATCGCAGATTTGAAAGTGAACAGGAAAGTCAATGAAATCAACGATCTACCAACACCACCTCCGCGCCAGTGCTAGCTTTTCGTACCGTCACTTATTGCACTGAAAACGAGGAGACCCCGTTACGGGCGCGTCATTGGGACCGTCTATGTCTCGGGGGTCAGCGTGAATGCCCAGATGGTCGAGCTGGGCATGGCATGGGTCTATCGCCGGTTTGCGAAAGATTCGGTGCTGTTTGAGCTGGAGCGACAAGCCCAGGCCGACAAGCGAGGTCTTTGGGCTGATTCAGATCCCGTGGCCCCTTGGGAGTACCGACACAACAAGCGCGCCCAGGCGGCGTTGTAGGGCCTGTTTTTTCGTAAGCTGTCCCGTTGCGTTGAATGCAGCGCGATCTTGTTTCCTGGACAATGCTTGGTGTGCCCGGAGGCATAATATGCGGAACGGCATGAACTACAATGCGTCCTAAGGACGCATTGTAGTTCATGCCAGAAAATGATGGTAAAAATTATCTTTACATACCATGTATCACTTGTTAGCATCACTGTCCTAAGGACAGTGATGCTAACAAGTGAATGATAATTTGATATTGCCAGAGGCCTTGAACGCCTACATCAGACCTATCCAGGAACGGTTGGGGGTGTGGGAGCGGCCTGTCGTCACAGGGTACGAGTTGGGCGTTTTGGCCGCGATCCAAGCCACAGGCGATTCAATATCACTGTCTTTGTATACGGAAATCGTCCGTGTCTTGACGTCATTTGGCTTGATTTCACCGGCCAAGGAGTTCAAGGCTGGCACGGTTTATCAGCTTTTCGGGCGCAACAAGCCGCTGCCCATGGAAGTGGCCTGTTCCGTTGACCCATTCGCATACGTCAGCCATCTGAGCGCCATGGAGTACCACGGCGTCACTGACCGCTTTGCCAAAATTCTGTACCTGTCCACTCCGCCCGACCGGGAGTGGAAAGAGCAAGCGGCTGCACGCATGGACAAGGACCTCAAGATGCGCCAGGAGGGATACCTTGCAGCCAAGCTGCCCATGTTGAAGTTCCAGAAGTTCGAACGCATTGATGGGATGCGGGTTGAATTGGTGCGCCGCTCGCATCGTGGTGCCTTCAAGACGATCAAGTCGCCGTCCATTCGCGTCGCAATGGTGGGACGAACCTTCTTGGACATGCTCCGCGAACCGGAGCTGTGCGGCGGGATACAGCATGTCGTTGACACCTACCGGGAATATGCGGTCAAGTATCTGAAACTCATCATTGACGAAGTTGGCCAGCACGGGACGTCGATTGAGCAGGCGCGGGCTGGCTACCTGCTGGAAACGGTATGTGGTCTCTCGGATCCACTCATTGATGCGTGGGCGTCCAAGGTTCAACGAGGAGGCTCCCGCAAGCTGGACCCACAGGCAGAGTACGCATCGGTTTTCTCTGAAAGGTGGGCGCTGTCGGTCAACGTTCCGTCATTGGATGCGTCGCAAATCGATTCGGGGGACTCATGAACGAAGTTGAAATCGACGCGTGGGTGGCACAAGCTCCACAAGGCCAACGGGGCTTCCGGGAGGCGGTGCACACCATCCTCGACGGTATTGGCCATTCCCAGAATCTGAGTGCCAAGATGGTGATGAAGGGTGGACTTCTGCTGGCCATACGGTATGCCAGCTCTCGCTACACCCGGGACTTGGATTTTTCTACCAGGGACAAGTACACGGCAGAAAGTGTCGATCTGCTTTTGGCGGAACTGCGGGAGGGGCTTGTCACTGCAGAGGACCGACTTTCCTACGACACGCTTTGCCGTTTGCAGTCGCACAAGGTTGAACCTAAGGGCGAGAACAAGACCCACCAGAGCCTGGCCTTGAAAATCGGGTTCGCGAACCGGAGCAATGCAGGGCAGATGGCTCGCCTGGAGGCAGGTGCTTCGCCTCAGGTGGTCGAAATTGACTACAGCTTCAATGAGGCTGTTTTTGATGTGGAGGTGCTGGAGTTGGATGGAGGGGCAACCATCCATTCCTACACCCTGAACAACGTGCTGGCTGAAAAGATGCGCTCGCTGCTTCAGCAGCCCGTTCGAAGAAGGAACCGCCGACAAGACGTCTATGACATCTGGCTATTGCGGGAGTCCGGGCCTACGCTTACTGCTGAAGATCTCGTCAAGATGCATGAGATTTTGGTGGCTTCTTGCGGCTCCAAGGGCATCTGGCCGGACATCCACTCCATGGAATCGGAAGAGGTCGTATCCATGGCGCGCACTGGCTACCAGGAGTTGGCGGCAGACGTTGATGGCGAACTGCCGCCATTCGATGAGGCGATGGGCCAGGTAGTGAATCTGTACCGCTCTCTGTCATGGTGATACTGGCCAGAGCTGGTCAGTAGATCGAAAGGAATGGACGTTGGCAATCGGCCAGGGGCTGACCTTCGACGCGCCGGGACGGCCGACCGTTTCAGGCTGATCTGTGTCACTCAATCCGGGAGTTCTGAACGAACGGAAACACGAATTGTTCGGGCTCCCTGGCTGAAGCTGGGCTACGAAGCGTTTGACGGAGTTGTAGGCGCCCTCGAAACCGTGCCCTTCAATCAGGTCCTGGTAGATGGCGGTGGCGTTGCGGCCCAGGCGCAGCTGGGCGTCAATGAAGGCGCGGTGGGGTTCGCACCTGGAGGCTGCCACTGGCGCAGCAAAGATTGGCAATATTCCCGCAGACTTTACTGAACCGGTTTCTCCAAGGCTTGTTGCTTCATCTGCAGAAGCGCTAGCCGAGCACTACGAGACCTGGCTAGAGTTGGCCAGCGCGGGTCAGTTCGACGGCCAGGGCGATCACCACACACCCAAGCCCTATGTGTGCAAGGCGTTTGCAAAATATCTGGAGTGCGGCATCTTTGCCCATGGCTTTGCCCGCGCTCGCTGCGGCGACTGCGGGCACAACTACTTCGTGGCTTTTTCCTGCAAAGGCCGTGGTGTCTGCCCCTCGTGCACCACACGGCGCATGGTGGAGACTGCGGCGCACCTCACTGACCACGTCTTCCCCCGCCTGCCGGTGCGCCAGTGGGTGCTGTCTGTCCCGAAGCGGCTGCGGTACTACATGCAGCGCGACAGTGCCACGCTCAATATGGTGCTGCGCATCTTCCTGCGTGTCATTGCACAAAGCCTGCAAGCCCATTGCCCTGGCGCGGCCAATGCAGACAAGGCGAACCTGCACATCGGCGCAGTGGCCTTCATTCACAGGTTCGGCTCCAGCCTGAACGAACACGTCCACTTCCACGTTTGCGTGGTGGACGGGGTGTTTGAGGCTGTGGAGGGCGAGGGCAGCGCTGATGCCCCAATGCAAGCCTCTTCGCCAAGTGTCGTATTCCACCCGGCCAGCGGCATCGATGCGGCGACCGTGGCCCAAGTGCAGACCACCCTGCAAAAACGCATCC